>NZ_LUAZ01000040.1:0-41836 GCF_001647255.1 Cellulosimicrobium sp. I38E | reverse complement strand
CTCCGTCGATCCCCCGCCCCCCGCCGACGCGGCGGGCCAGCCGCACGGCTCGCGCCGCCGCCGCGAGCCCGCCGACCGCCGTCGCGAGCTGCTCGACGCCGCCGCGCAGCAGGCCGACGAGCACGGCCTGGACTCGCTCACGCCTGCGGCCGTCGCCGCGCGCGCGGGGGCGTCCAAGGCGCTCGTCTTCCACTACTTCGGGTCCACCGCGGGACTGCGCCGGGCCGTCGCGCTCGAGGCCGTGGCGGGGCTCGAGGCGGCGACCGTCGCACCGGACGATCGTCCCCTCGTGGAGCGCCCGGCGCTCGCCGTCGCGTCGTTCCTCGACGCGGTCGAGGCCCGGCGCCTCGTCTGGCAGGACCTCTGGCGGGGCGCTCTCGGCGAGGACGACGCGACGCAGGACGCGCTCGCGCGCGTCCGCGAGGGCCTCGTCGCCCGCCTCACCTCGACGGTCACCGCGACGACGGCCGGCCCGCCCCTGGACTCGCCGCGCCTGCGGCTCATCGCGGCGGGCTGGGTCGCGCTCGTCGAGAACGTCACCGCCGCGTGGCTCGGCGGCAGCGACCTGTCCCGCGCGGAGATCGAGCGGCTCGTCCTCGCGAGCACCGTCGTCCTCGTGCCCGAGCTCCCCGAGCCCGCGCGGGGTGCCGTCCTCGCCATCGCCCGGGCGAACTCGGGCGCGGCGGGCTAGCGTCGGGAGAGCGGCCGCCGAACACGGACACCCGGCGGCGCGGACGAGGTCGGGAGGCAGCGCATGCGCGTGGTGGTCGTCGGGGCGAGCGGGAACGTCGGCACGGCGGTGCTGCGCCGGCTCGCGGCCGAACCCGTCGTGACGTCCCTCGTGGCGGTCGCGCGACGCGTGCCGCGCGCCGACGGCTCCAGCACCGTGCGCGCCCCGCACGACGCGGCGACGTGGCGGTACGCGGACGTCGCGGCGCCCGACGCGGACGAGCGGCTCGACGCCGCGTTCGCCGGGGCGGACGTCGTCGTGCACCTCGCGTGGGCGATCCAGCCGAGCCACGACCGCAAGCGCCTGCGCCGCGTCAACGTCGAGGGCACGCGGCGCGTGGTCGAGGCCGCGCAGCGCGCCGGGGTCGCGCACCTCGTCGCCGCGTCGTCGGTCGGCGCCTACTCGCCCGCTCCGTACGCGGGCGACGCGCGCGACACGCCGGTCAACGAGGGCTGGCCCGTCGAGGGGGTCCCCGGCTCGTCGTACTCCGAGGACAAGGCGGCCGTGGAGTCGCTCCTCGACGACGTCGACCGCCACAGCGGGATCGTCGTCTCGCGCGTCCGCTCGGCGCTGGTGTTCCAGCGCGACGCCGCCTCCGAGATCACGCGGTACTTCCTCGGACCGATCGGCACGCGCGTGCTCCGCCGGGCGCCCCTGCCCACCGTCCCGCTGCCCGACGGCCTGCGGCTCCAGGTGGTGCACGCCGAGGACGTCGCCGAGGCGTACGCGCGCATCGTGGTGGGCCGCCACCCGGGGCCGTTCAACGTCGCCCACCCCACGGTGCTCACGCCGCAGGACGTGGCGGACGTCGTCGCGGACGGCTCGCTGCGCACCGTCCCCTACGGCACGGCGCGGACGGCGGTCGCGGCCGCGTGGCGGGCCCGCCTGGTGCCGGTCGGCGAGGGCTGGCTCGACATGGCGATGCGCGTCCCCGTGCTGGACACGAGCCTCGCCGGGGAGCTCCTGCGGTGGCACCCGGCCCACGGCGCGAAGGACACGCTCGCCGAGCTCGTCGACGGTATCCGCGACGGCGCCGGCACCTCGACCCCGCCGCTCCTCCCCCGCTGAGCTCACCCGGGCTGCGCCCCGGGCGTCGCCGAGCACGACCTGAGGGTCGCTATCCCACGGATAACGACCCTCATGTCGTGCTCGGCGCGCGGGTGTGCGTGCGTCAGCTCTCGAGCGCGGCGTCCAGCGTGATCGTCGGGACGCTCGCGAGCGCCTTCGACACGGGGCACGTCGCCTTGGCCGTCTCGGCCGCCTGCTGGAACCCGGCCTCGTCGATGCCCTCGACCTCGCCGCGGACCGTGAGCGCGATCGTCGGGATCTGGAAGCCGCCGGCCGGGTCCGGCGCGAGCGTGACCTCGGCGGTCACCTCGAGCGAGACGGGCGTGGCACCGGCCTCGGCGAGCACCGCCGAGAACTGCATGGCGTAGCAGGACGAGTGCGCCGCGGCGATGAGCTCCTCGGGGCTCGTGACGCCGCCCGCGTCGTCCGCGGCGCGGCGCGGGAACGAGACGTCGTACGTGCCGACCTTCGAGCTCGACAGCTCGACCTGGCCCTGACCGTCCTGCAGTCCACCGTTCCAGGCGGTACGAGCGATACGCGTGGGCATGCGAGATCTCCTTCGACGTCGGGGTGCCCGGGAGGGACCGGGCTCGTCCCGACCGTAACGCCCCGACGGCCCGCCTGCCCCCGAGCGCGGTGCACGTCACAGTGCCGCGAGATCGGCGGTCCCGGTCGAGATCGGCGGTCCCGGTCGAGATCGGCGGTCGCAGTCGCCGATCTCGACCGCAGGCGCCGAGGTGGCGGAGCGCTCGCACGAGCGCCGCCCGGGCTCTCGGCGCCGCGCCCGTAGAGTGTGCGCCCGTGAGCGTCGAGGAGATCCTGGGGTTCGTCACGGGCGCCGCGTGCGTGTGGCTCGCGGTGCGGCAGAACGTGTGGACGTTCCCCGTCGGGCTGGCCAACAACGTCGTGTTCCTCGTGCTGTTCACCGGTGCGGGCCTCTACGCGAACGCGGGGCTCCAGGTCGTGTACCTCGTGCTCGGCGCGCTCGGCTGGTACTGGTGGCTCCGGGGCGGCACCGACCGGGGACGGCTCGTCGTGCACCGCACGCCGCGCGCGGCGTGGGTGGTCGGGCTGGCCGCCGCCGCGGCGACCACGGCGGCGCTCGTCGCCGTCCTCACCACCTGGACCGACTCCGCGGTGCCGTTCTGGGACGCCCTCACGACGTCGTCGAGCCTGCTCGCGCAGACGATGCTCGGGCGCAAGTGGATCGGCAACTGGTGGGTGTGGATCGCCACGGACGTGGTGCTCGTCGGGCTCTACGCGAGCCAGGGCCTGTGGCTCACCGCCGCGCTCTACGTGGGGTTCGTCGCGCTGTGCGTGCAGGGCCTGCGCGAGTGGTCGGCGGCACGGCGCGACCCCGGCGCCGAGCCGGCCGCAGGCACCGCGGAGACCCGTGCCGTCGGCCCGGCCCCCGTGCCCGACGGCGCGGAGCAGGCCCGGTGACCCGGCTCGCCCACGGCCTCGTCATCGGCAAGTTCTACCCACCGCACGCCGGCCACGTGCACCTCGTCCGCACCGCGCTCGCGCGCTGCGAGCGCGTCACCGTCCAGGTGCTCGCCTCGACGAGCGAGTCGATCCCCGCCGCGCTGCGCGCCGAGTGGCTGCGGGCCGAGGTGCCCGGTGCGCGCGTCGTGCACGGCCTCGACGACGCCCCCGTCGACTACGCGGACCCGCACGCGTGGGACGAGCACGTCAAGGTCATGCGGTCGTTGCTCGACCCGGACGACCCTCCGGTCGACGCGGTGCTCACGTCCGACCGGTACGGCGTCGAGCTCGCGCGGCGGTTCGACGCGACGTGGGTCCAGGTCGACCCCGACCGCCGCCACCTGCCCGTGTCCGGCTCCGCGGTCCGCGCCGACCCCGCCGCGCACTGGTGGGCGCTGCCCGCCCCGGTCCGGTCCTGGTACGTGCGGCGCGTCGTCGTGCTGGGTGCCGAGTCCACGGGCTCGACGACCCTCGCGACCGACCTCGCCGCCCACCTCGGCCTCGATCCCGTGCTCGAGTTCGGGCGCGAGTGGTCCGAGGTCCGGCCCGGCGGCCTCGCCGCACCGTGGCACACCGCCGAGTTCGACCTCGTCGCGCGCGAGCAGGCCCGGCGCGAGGACGACGGCGCCGCCGTGTCGCCCGTGCCGCTCCTCGTGTGCGACACCGACGTGCTCGCCACGACCCTGTGGCACGAGCGCTACGTGGGGCACCGCTCCCCCACCGTCGAGGCGCTCGCCGCGGCCCGCCGCCCCGACCTCTACGTCCTCACCGGCGACGAGATCCCGTTCGTCCAGGACGGCCTGCGCGACGGCGAGCACGTGCGCCACGCGATGCAGGACCGGTTCCGCGAGGTCCTCGCCGCGACCGGACCGCGCCTGGCGGACCCGGCCGACGTCGTCCACCACCTCGGCCCCGCCGAGCTGCCGAGGCCGGACGGTGCCCGCCCCGGCGTCCCGTGGTTCGAGGTGCGCGGCGACCGGGCGAGCCGGCTCGACCAGGCGCTGGCCGCCGTCGGGCCGCTGCTCACCACCCCGCGCCACGTCGCCGACCCGCTCCCCCAGGCCGGCACCGACGCCTTCTGATCCTCGGCCCCGCCCCGGCGAGCCTCGCAGACCCGGCACGGACGTCCCCACGACCCGCGGACGACGGTGGCAGGATCGGCCCGTGACCGATCTCGAGCACGTGTCCTCCGCGCCGACCCGGCCGCAGCCCGCGGGGCAGGCCGCGCGCGACCCGTTCGCCCTGGGCGTCGACGACCTGTTCGGCACGCCCGTCGCCGAGGCGGGCCCCGACGGCGGCGCGGCCCCGAGCGGTCTGCCGCTCGACGAGAAGTTGCGCCAGGCGTACTTCTGGGTCGTCAACCACGCGATCATCAGCCCGCACTACGACGTCGAGTTCGCGGCGCCCGGCGCGCGGGAGACGAGCTTCCGCCTCGGCGACTCGAAGGCGCTGCTCACGCTGCCGAGCGACCAGTCGTACTCGAGCTTCGTGCTGCTGCCGCTCCTGACGTTCGCCGTGCGCGGGCGGTGCCTCATGATCGGCGGGCCGGGGCGCGGGAAGACCGCGAGCGCCGTGCTCATGGGAGTCCTGGCGGGCTACCCGGTGCGCGAGGTGCGCCGCGCGATGCAGCACGGGCACCCGCAGCTCACGGTGTCGGACCTGTTCGGCACCCCGCTGCCCAAGGACCTCGTGCAGGCGGACAGCCTCGCGGACGTGGACGTCGCGTGGCGCTCGTGGCTGGGCATGCGCGTGAAGATCGTCGACGAGTACAACCGCATCCCGACGCGCACGCAGTCGGCGCTGCTCACGGTGCTCGCGGACGGGTACGTCGAGGTCTACGACCAGGTGTACGAGACGGGCGACGCCGCCTGGTACCTCACGGCGAACGACGACGCGGGCGGCGGCACGTACCAGGTGGTGGACGCGCTGCGGGACCGCATCGACGTCGTCGTGCACGCGCTGCCGTTCAACAACCGCTTCCTCGGCGACCTCGTGGCCCGGGCGGAGCGGCGCGTGCGCCCGGAGGAGAACGTGCCGCCGGAGATCGTGTTCGACGCCGCCGAGCACGACGCGCTGCACGCCGCGATCCTCGCCGTGCCGTTCCCCGAGCCGGTGCGCCGTCGCCTCGAGTTCTTCGCGAGCCAGCTCGAGGTGCTGGAGCGCGCGGGCTGGCAGTTCGAGTACCGGACCAAGGACACGGCGCGGGTCGCGGGCGTGGACCCGCACCTCGTGGCGACGGCGGACACGGGCCGCGACCGCCTGGGCGACGTGGGCGCGCAGACGCTCAACGGCCTGTCGGTGCGCGCGCTCCAGTCGCTCGTCGCGTACGCGAAGGCGATGGCCTACTTCCGCGGGGACGCCGAGGTGGAGCTCGCGGACCTGCGCGCGGTGCTCCCGTTCGTCCTGCACGACAAGCTGCTCCCCGACCTGCAGTCGGCCCCGTTCGACGACCGCGAGCGGGAGCCGCTGCGCTCGGACCGCGTGTCCTGGATCCGCGACCTGTTCGACACGGCGTGCCGGCAGTACGACGCCGCGGGCCTCGACGACCAGGACGACGTGGGGGCGGTCCTCGCGGACGTCGCGGCCGGGTTCGAGGGGCTGCCCGAGGCGGACGTGCTGCGGCGGCTCGCCCGGATCGAGCAGGTCCTCGCGTCGTGGGAGAAGCACGCCAAGCTCCATGGCCACGTGTACGAGGACGCGCTCGCGCTCAAGTACGCCCACCAGCGGTACACGAACTACCTCGCGTGGCTGCGCTGGAGCGGCTCGTGACCGGGGTCGCCACCGGTCCCGCCCCGGGGCCGCGCGAGGTCGCGCCGACCGCGTTCTCGTCGCGCGCGCTGGCGGCGCGCGAGCGCTACGACGCGGCGCTGGCTCGCGCCCTCGCGCTCGGCGCGGACCGGGACGTGCTCGCCGAGGCGGTGCGCGAGGCGGCCGCCGCGGCGGACCCCCTCGCCGGCCCGCTCGGTGCCGACGCCTTCGCGGCGACGTGCGACGCGCTCCTCGACGCGGTCGCGCGGCTCGTGGCGGCGCGGCGCTGGCGCGTCGGCGGGCCGGAGCGGCACGCCGTCCTCGACCTGGTGCCGCGCCTGGGGCCGTGGCTCACGGCGGCGCCCGCGGTCACGGTCGCCGCCGTCGTCGACGGCGCGCGTGCCGTGGGCGGCGGACCGGGGTCGCGGGGGGACGTCGCCGGCTGGGCGGCGCGCGTCGCGGCCGCGGCCGAGGCGACGCCCGCCGCGGGGCCGGGTGCGCCGGTGGCCGGCACCGTCCAGGACGCGGTGCTCGTCGCCGCGTGGCGCAGCGGGCTCGTGCGCTACCGGGACGCGGCGCTCGACGCCGCGCGCTCGCTCCCGGCGCCGGTCGCGCGTGCGGCGCTCTCTCTCCCGGCGACCGGCGCGGGCACGCGGACCGGTCCCGCCGACCTGGGGGCCGCGCTCGACCGCCACGCCGCCGACCCGTGGTGGTGGCCCGCCTCCCCGCAGAGCGACGAGCCGGGCGGCACGGGGTGGGTCCACCTGCCGGGTGCTCCCGGACCCGCCCGGGTCCTGGGGCGGTTCGGCGGCTTCCGCGGGTTCGGCGGCCCGTGGCGGTCGCCCGCGCTGGTCGTCGGTGCCGACGCGCGCCACCCGGGCGTGCGCTGGGTGCTGCTCTCGACCGGCGACGGGCCGCGGGCCGGCGACGCCGCCGCGACCGACGACGAGACGGTCGAGTGGACGCTCGTCGCCGACGTCCACGGCGCGTTCGTCGCGCGCGCGCCGGGCGCCGGCGACCACGCGACGGGCACGGTCACCCCGCCGGGGCCCGACGCCGTCGACCAGGGCCTCCACGGGTCGGACCACGGTCCCGCCGGCATGCGTGCGACCGCACCGGCCCCCGACGACGTCCTGAGCGACGTGAGCGGCGCCGCGGTGGTCGAGACGCCGTCGGGCCGGCTCGCGCTGCTGAGCCGGACCGGCTCGTACGACGTCCTCCTCGTGCGGTGGCCCCGGTGAGCGCCGCGGCACCGGACCGCCCCGGCGCGCCGCCCGACCTCGGGGCGCTGCGCGAGCGGTGGCACGCCGCGTGGCCCGAGGCGCTCGCGGCCTGGGGGCGGTTCACGCGCCTCGGCGCCCCGACGCTGCACGGCCCCGGCACCGCCCCGGAAGGGGTCGGCTCGTTCGCGTGGTTCTCGACGACGCGCGTGAGCGTCCACGTGGACCTCGCCGAGGTCGTGGAGCTGGGCATCGAGGACCACGCGGTCGCGGTCCTCGCGCACGAGGTGGGGCACCACGTGCTCTCCCCCGGCGACCTCACGACGAGCGCCCTCCTCGTCGCTCGCACGCGCGCCGGGCTCGTGGACCAGGACCAGCTCGCGCCGCTCACCGCCAACCTGTGGAGCGACCTCCTCATCAACGACCGCCTCCAGCGCCGCGCCGGGATCGACCTCGCCGGGCTCTGGCGCGCGCTGGGGCCGGGGACGAGCACCGTCATGCAGACGGTGCTGCGCGCGGACGAGATCCTCTGGGGCCTGCCACGCGGCGACCTCACGTCGTCCGACGTCCCGGTGGCCGAGCGCGAGGCGACGCTCGTGGCGCGGCTCGTGCGCGCCTACGCGGACGACCCCGTCGGCGGCGCCGCGGGGTTCGCCGCGCTGCTGCGCACGCTCCTCGCGTCGGAGGCGGGGTCGCCGGCGACCGCGCAGGACCCGCGCCGCCGGGCACGACCCGAGCAGGGAGACCGCGAGGCCCGACGACGGCACCTCCGGCGTCGGCGGTCCACGCTGCCCCAGGTGGTCTGCGGCCAGGACGAGGTGGCCGGGGCGGTCCCGGGCGGGCTCGCGACCGACCCGCGCGCCGTCGAGCCCGTGCGCCACCCCGCGCTCGACCCGCGCGTCGTCGGGGACCTCGGGCTGGGCACGGACGACGACCCCCCGGCGCGACCGGACACCGCGCAGCAGGTCCCCGGGTCGGACGGCGAGGGCGCGCACGACGCGACCGGCCAGGCGCTCGCACCGGCGGACTACGACGCGACGCTCCGGCTGCTCGGGCTCACGACGGACGCCGCGGCGTCGGCCCGGCGCTGGTACCGCGAGCACGCCGCGCCCCTGCTCGTCCCGTTCCCCGTGCGCGAGCACGTGCGCTCCACCGAGCCGCTGCTCGGCGCGCACGAGCAGTGGGACGTGGGCGACGAGCTGAGCGAGGTGGACTGGACGGGCACGCTGCTGCGCTCGCCGGTCGTCGTACCGGGGTTCACGACCGTGCGCCGGTCGGTCGACGAGGACACGGGCGACGAGCCCGACCGCGTGCCCGTCGACCTCGACCTCTACCTCGACTCGTCCGGCTCCATGCCCGACCCGACGCGGCGGGTCGCGCCGATCGCGCTCGCCGGGGCCGTCCTCGCGCTCTCGGCCCTGCGCGCCGGCGCCCGCGTGCAGGCGACGACGTGGAGCGGGCCGCGACAGGTCGCCGGGACGGACGGGTTCGTGCGCGACGAGGACCGCGTGCTCGACGCGGTCGTCGCGCACTTCGGTGGCTCGACGTCGTTCCCGGTCCCGCTCCTGGAGCGCACGCACCTCGGCGACCCGGCGACCGGAGCCCCGCCGACCCGCACGCGCCCGTGCCACGTCGCCGTCATCTCCGACGACGGCGTCGTCTCGATGTTCGACGACGTCGTCCGGATCCGGTGGGGCGCTCGCCCCGACGCCGAGCTGGTCGCGCCGCACGAGGGCACCGCGGCGCGCGCCGTCGCGGCCGCCGGGGGCGGGGGCACGCTCGTGCTGGACGTCCCGGCGAAGGGCGCCGAGACGGTGCGGGAGTACGCGGTGGGCTACCGGGTCCACGCCGTGCAGACCCAGGAGGACCTCGTCGCGTTCGCCCGCGCCTTCGCGCGCGAGCTGTGGGGCGCCCCGGCGAGCACCTCGACGAGGAGCGCGACAGCGAGCAGCCGACCGGAAGGAGCCCGTCGTGGCCGATGACCTCACCCGCCCCACGGTCGAGGGCCCCGCGCTCGCCGACGTCGTGCACCGCCTGGCCGACACGCCCCCGGACGTGCTGGACCACCCCGTGGTCGTGGCCGCCGCGCTCGTCGGCGACACCGCGGACCTCCTCGCCGGCGGCGGCGCGGTCGGCGTGCTGCGCGGCCCGCAGCGCGCCGCCGTCGAGGCGCTGTGCACCCACGCCCCGTACGCGGCGCTCGCAGGGACGGTCTGCTGGCTCCTGCGCGACGAGCACCTGCTCGCCGCGCCCGCGTTCCGGGCCGCCGCGACGCCGGGCGCGCTCGTCCGGGTCGTCGAGCAGGCCGTGCCCGCCCTGGCGCTGCTGCGGACGCCGGACGACTGGCTGCACGCGCCCACGGCGCGCGAGGAGCTGGCCCGCGCCGTGCTGCGCGAGCTCGGGCTGCGGCCCGCGGGCGAGAGCCCCGAGGTGGCCCAGGACCGGTGGACCGCCGTGAGCACGGCGGAGCAGCGCCGGATCGCTCACGAGATGGCGCAGGAGGCGCGGCGGGCCGAGCAGCTCGCGCGCGAGCTCGCGGAGAAGCGCGCCAAGGAGGCCGCCGCGCAATACGCGAACTACTAGCGAGACTCGTGACGAGGACTCCATGACGACACCCGACGACGCCCCCGACCTCACGCTCGACGAGTACGCCCCCGGCGCGGCGGTCGCGCTCACCGACGCGGAGCGCTGGCCCACGCTCGACGACGCCGGCCGAGCCACGCTCGACGCCGTGCGGGGCCACCCCGCAGCCCCCGCCTGGGTCCACGTCACCGGCGACCGGCTGCGCCCCGACGACCTGCCCGTGCTCGACGAGGTCGCGGCGCGCCTCGCCGCGGGCCACCCCGACGCCCGTGCCGACACCCGCGCCGCGTACCGGGGCGCGCCGCCCGCCACCGCGGACGGGTCGCCGCTCGCACCGCCCGCGTGGGTGGGTGCCCTCATCGACCGGGCGCACGCCGTCGTGCCGCGGTACCGCCGGGCGCGCGACCGCGGCGAGAGCCGAGCCGGGTCACCGCTCACCGCGGTCCCGCCCGTCACGCGCGACGACCTGCGACACGACGTGGCGTCGTTCGTCCCGGTGGACGTGCCGCTCGGCCGCGTGCTCGAGGGCACGAGCTCCGGCAGCACGGGCGCGGCGGTCCGCGTGCCGCTGCACCCCGTCGCCGTCGCGGCGGACCTCGTGCTCCTGCAGCATCTCGTCGCGTCGGCGGGCGCCACGTGGGAGCCCGTCCCCGGCCGCCTCGGTCTGGTGAACCTGGTGGACCAGCGCGACGCCTTCACGTACGCGTCGGCGATGACCGGGTTCCGGCGCGACCCCGGCGTCGCCGCTCCGAGCATGGCGCGCGTGAACCTCGACCCCGGCGCCTGGAGACACCCTGACGACCGCGCGGCGTTCTTCGCGGCGCAGGACCCGCAGGTGGTGTCGAGCTCCCCGCTGCCGCTCCTCGCGCTCGCCCGCCTCGCGGAGGAGCAGGGCCTCGCCCTGCACCCGCTCGCGCTCGTCAGCGGGGCCGCGCACCTGTCCGACGTCGCCCGCGCGCGCCTGCGCGCGACGTGGGACGTCCCCGTCGTCGACCTCTACGGCCTGCGCGAGACGGGCGCGGTCGCGGCCCGCACCGACGCGGGCCCGTTCGTCGTCGTCGCGGGCCGGCGCGTCTGGGTCGAGGTCCTCGACGACGACGGGGCCCCGGTCCCCGACGGCGACCTCGGCGAGGTCGTCGTCACGGTCGACGAGAACCCGTACCTGCCGCTCCTGCGCTACCGCACCGGCGACCGCGCGCGGATCGTGCGGCGCGGGGAGCGGGTCGAGCTGCACGACCTCGAGGGCCGGTCCCCCGTGCGCTACCTGCGGCCCGACGGCGCGTGGGTGCCGTCCGTCGACGCCGCCCAGCACCTCCAGGCCCACGGCATGGCCGCGTGGCAGCTCCACCAGTCCGCCGACGGGAGCGTCGTGCTCGACGTCGTCCCCGACGTCCCGGGCGACGCCGGGGCGCGGGCCGCGCGGACTGCGGGCGACGCCGTCGGGCACCTGCTGGGTCGCCGTGTCACCGTGCGCGAGGTGAGCCCGGCCCGGCTCGGCGCCGGTCGCGCCCGCCGCTGGTCCAGCGACGTGCCCGGCGGTGCCGCGTGACGTCTCAGCCGAGCTGGCCCACGGGGCGGTAGACGACCGAGGACGCCTTGTTGTCGAACGTGCCCAGCGTCGCGCAGTGCGGCGTGCAGTTCTTCTTGGCACCCGCGTAGCTGTAGGAGTCGTAGAGGGTCACCCAGCAGCCCGCGTAGGTCGTCGCGGAGGTGACGACGTTGTTCATGAGCAGGTTCGCGAGGTTCGGGAAGCCGTAGGTCGAGCCGGTGTAGCACCCGTTGGTTCCCGACCCGTAGAGCACCTTGGACGCGCCCTTGTAGTTCGCGTCGCGCCACAGCACGCCCAGGACGAGCGAGCTGGCGGCAGCGGTGGTGGCCCGCTCCGTCCCGGCGAGGCGCTGCCCGGTCGGGGCGGACGACGCCGACGCGTTGAGCTCCGACACCAGTCCCTCCATCTCCGCCGCCGTCGCGTCGGCGAGCCGCGACGAGGCGACGTCACCGCCCGAGACGAACTCGAGCGCCTCCTCGAGCGAGCCGAAGCACACCTCGGGCGCGGGCGGGAGCGTGTCGGGGTCCTGGCCGGGCAGCAGCGGCTGCGCCTCGACCGCACAGCTCGCGCCGGTCGAGACCTGCGCGTCGGCGGCGGGGTCGGCACCGCGGTCCCAGGTCACGACCCGCAGGTCCGGCTCCGACGCGAGGGCGGGCGCCGCGGCGGCAGCGCTGAGGACAAGTCCGGCGACGAGCGCGGCGGACAGGACGCGGAGCGAGGATCTGGTCATGGTTTCTCCTTCTGCGTGGGCCACGCCCCCGGGTTCGCACCCCGTGGACCTGCCGCGGGAAGGGGACTCCCACAGGACGGCCACGTCCTGTGACCCCGCCCGCATCGTAGAGCGTGCGGTGCCCGTTGTCTCCGGCTCGTCGCCGGCCTCCGCACCCGCCGCTGGGCAGGTCGGGCGCTCGTTCGTTACCGTGCTCGGGTGGCCTCCGTCCCACCCGGGCGAGACCGCTGGGAAGGACCCATCCACGAACCCTTCGCCGAACCGGCCCTGCCGGGGAGATGAGTGTCGATGAAGCACCGTTCTCTACCCGTGTCGCTGACCGCTGCCGCCGCGAGCCTCGCCGTCGTCGCCGCGGCCGCCGCACCTGCTGTCGCGGACCCGCCGCCCGACCCCGGGGACACCCTCGGTGTGCAGTCGGGCTCGTCCCTCGCCCCGACCGACAAGGTCGCCCCGTCGCTCGCCACCGCGCGCGGCACGGTGACGGCGTTCGTCGAGCTCGACGCGCCGTCGGCGGTCGACCTCACGGCGCAGGGCGCGTCGCCGGACGAGGTCGAGGCCAACGCGCAGGAGGTCGCAGCGCTCGCGGACGACGTCGTCCCGCAGCAGGCGACCGCCCGTAGCGCCGGCGCACGCGACCCGCAGCAGGTGTCGGTGACCAGCACGCTCGTCGCGGGCGTCGTCGTCACGGGCGACGCGGCCCGGGTGCGCGACCTCGCGCGCGACGCCTCGGTCGTCACGGTCTACCGGATCATCCCCAAGAAGCCCGCGAACAAGGGCACGGACGTGTTCACGCGGGCGCTCGAGACGTGGCAGAGCACCGGCCTCACCGGCGAGGGCGTGCGCATCGGCATCATCGACACGGGCATCGACTACACGCACAAGGCGTTCGGCGGCCCCGGCACCCAGGAGGCGTTCGACGAGGCCTACGGCGACCGCGGCGCCGGCCCGGTCCCCGACGGGACGTTCGACGAGCTGAAGTTCCTCGGCGGGCACGACTTCGCGGGCTACGACTACGACGCGAGCGGCACCGTCCCCGGCACGACGCTCGTGCCGACGCCCGACGAGAACCCGATCGACTCGCTCGACTCGGTCGGCTCGGGCCACGGCTCGCACGTGGCCGGCACGACGGCGGCGTACGGCGTCACCGCGGACGGCGAGACGTTCGACGGCGACTACTCCACGCTGACCGACATCTCCGACTGGCAGGTCGGCCCGGGCTCGGCGCCCGAGGCGGGCCTGTACGCGCTCAAGGTGTTCGGCGACCTCGGCGGCTCGACGGGCGTCGTCGTCGACGCGCTCGAGTGGGCGGCCGACCCGAACGGCGACGGCGACCTGTCCGACCGCCTCGACATCGTCAACCTCTCCCTGGGCTCCGACGGCTCGCCCGCGGACGACCCGGAGAACCTCTTCATCGACCAGCTCTCGCGCCTGGGCACGCTGTCCGTCATCGCGTCGGGCAACGCGGGCGACGTGACCGACGTCGGCGGCTCGCCCGGCAACGCGCGCACCGCCCTCACGGTCGCGAACTCCGTCGGCGACACCCAGACGTTCGACGCGGTGCGCGTCGACGCGCCCGAGTCGCTCGCGGGCGAGTACCCCGCCCAGAACTCCCAGGACTACGCGGGCGGCGCGGACGTGACCGCCCCGGTCGCGTTCGTCGCGGACGACTTCTCCGGGTGCCAGGCGTTCACGCCCGAGCAGGCGGCGGCCGTCGCGGGCAAGATCGCGTTCCTCTACTGGGACGACAACGACGCGACGCGCGCGTGCGGCAGCGCCGCGCGGTTCAACAACGCGCAGGCCGCGGGCGCGGTCGGCGTGCTGCTGTCGTCCGAGCTCCCGTCGTTCGTCGCCGGCATCGCGGGCAACGCGGGCATCCCCGGCGCCCAGCTCACGGCCGCGAGCCACGACGCGCTGCGCCCGGCGATCGAGGCCGGCGAGGTCACGATGACCATCGGCCCGTCGTTCGCGCTGTCGTCGTTCGTCTCGATCCCGGAGATCGGCGACACGCTCAACAGCGGGTCGTCGCGCGGCGTGCACGGCTCGCTCGGCATCGCCAAGCCCGACGTCGCGGCCCCCGGCACGGGGATCGCGTCCGTCGCCTCCGGTCACCTGGACGGCGCGAGCATCAAGTCCGGCACCTCCATGGCCACCCCGCACGTCGCGGGCATCGCGGCGCTCGTCAAGGAGGCCCACCCGGGCTGGGCGCCGGCCGAGGTCAAGGCGTCGGTCATGAACACCGCGACGCACGACGTCTTCACCGGGCCGTCGGGCACGGGCACCGCCTACGGCCCCGAGCGCGTGGGATCCGGGCGCGTCGACGCCGTCGACGCGGTCGGGAACACGACGCTCGCCTACGCGTCGCAGGACTCCGACCAGGTGTCCGTGGCGTTCGGCGTCGTGCCGGTCGGCAAGGACACCGTGACCGTGCGCAAGACCGTGACCGTGCAGAACACGGGCGACGCCCCGAAGACGTACGCGACGAGCTTCGCGCAGTCGAGCACCGCGGGCGGCGCGACCGTGTCCGTCGCCCCGGCGTCGGTCACCGTCCCCGCGGGTCAGCGCACGGTCGTCACCGTGACGCTCACCGCGGACCCGGCGACGCTCGCCAAGGAGCTCGACCCGACGTCGTCGGACGACTCCGGCCTCGGCGTGCCGCGCGACTTCGTGTCCTCGGTCAGCGGCCGCGTCGTCCTCACCCCGACGGACGGCGGCACCGCGCTGCGCGTCCCGGTCCAGGCGTCGCCCAAGCTCGTGAGCGACCTCTCCGGCAAGCCCGTCGCGTTCCCGGGCTCGGCGACCACCGCCGACCTCGACCTCGACGGCCGCGGCGTGGCCTCGGGCGGCTGGTACTCGCTCGTCGCGCCGTTCGAGCTCAAGACGACGAGCCCGCGCCTCGAGGCGGACGCGGCGGTCGGCGCCTCGGCGTCGGCCATCGCGGCGGCCGACGTGCGCGCGGTCGGCTTCACGTCGACGGCGCCGCAGGTCGCGGCGGACGGTGGCGACCCCGCCGACGGCGTCATCGGCATCGGCGTCGCGGTCGACGGGCAGTGGGCGAGCCTCGGCTCCGTCTCGATCCCGGCGGTCGAGGTGGACGTCGACTCCGACGGCACGGCCGACTTCGAGGTCGCGGCGATGAAGCTGAACTCCGAGACGGATCTCACGGTCGCGGCGACGTTCACGCTCAAGGACTGGACCGACCCGGACGGGAAGGCCTGGAAGGCCGGCGCCAACATCGACGTCCAGCCGATCAACTCCGTGTGGGGGAACGTCGACACCTCGGTGTTCGACAACAACGTCGTGGTCATCCCCGTCGGCATCGGGTCGCTCGGCATCGAGGAGGGCGACGTGCCGACCTTCCAGGTCCTCACGTACTCGCCGTACTCGCAGGCCGCCGACCAGCTCGTCGACGCGACCAAGACGTTCACGGGCGACCCGTACGACCCGGCCTACTGGTTCGACGGCGGCGACCAGCTCCTGTTCGTCGGGGCCGACGACACGTCGATCCCGGTGCACCGTTCGGAGGCCGCGGCCGAGGCAGGCAGCGGCAAGCTCCTGCTGCTGCACCTGCACAACGCGACGCCGACCAAGCGCTGGCAGACCGTGGACGTCACGACGTCCGCCGTCGTCGACGCGACGGTCACCGCCGAGGCGCGCTGCCTCGGCGGCAAGGCGCACGTCGCGGTCCGCGTGCTCAACGAGTCGGGCGCGACGGCCGACGTCGTGGTGACCACGCCGTACGGCGAGAAGACGTTCCCGAACGTCAAGGACGGCAAGAACGCCTACCAGTCGTTCTCGTCGCGCGCGGCGTCGTTCGACGCCGGGTCCGTGACCGCGACCCTCACCGCCGAGGTCGACGGCGAGGAGGTCACGACGACCTACGACGCCGACTACGAGGCGCTGAGCTGCTCGTAGTCGTCAGAAATCGTACGCGGCCGTCAGCAGCAGTCGCACGCACGACGGCGAGGGCCGCCATCCGAGACCGGGTGGCGGCCCTCGCCGCGTCAGGGCGCGAGACGACGCGTGCCGGGGCGCACCATCGCCGTGCGGTCGGGCGTCTGGAAGCCGAACTTCACGTAGAGCCCGTGGGCGTCGTCGGTGAACAACGTCCAGCGGAACCGCGCCCCGGGGCCGTCGTCGATCATCGTGCGCACCAGGAGCGTGCCGACACCGCGACCGCGCGACGCCGGGTCGACGACCACGTCCGCGAGGTAGGCGTCGTTCACGCCGTCGGACACGGCTCGCGCGAACCCGAGCTGGCGACCGGTCGCTCCGTCGTAGACGCCGACGACCCGCCAGGCGCCGTCGATCTGCCGCTCCACGTCGGCGCGTTCCCGCCAGCGGTGCCAGTAGACCTCGGTCGAGAGCATGCGCCAGATCCAGTCGCGGTCCAGGTGGCTTGGGTCGTCGTCGGTGGTCAGCGGCATCGGGCCATGATGCCCGGCTCCGCGCCGCGGGCGCAGCCGCGTCTCCCCGGGCGGCACGTCCGCTCCGGCGGCTACGCTCGCGGCGTGAGCGACTTCCCCACCCCTGACACGTTCTTCGCCCTGCGCCCCGGCCCCGCCGCGGGGACGGGGCCCGCCGGAGGCCCCGGCCTGCGCCTCGCCGTGCACGACCTGGGCGAGCTCGTCCTGCCCAGCGGCCGGCTCGAGGCGTCCGACCCGTTCACGCTGCTCGGCGAGGGTCTCGTCGTGCAGGTCGAGCCGGGCCGGTACCCCGTGCGCGTGACCGTCGCCGACGTCTCGGACGAGCAGGACGGCTCCCACCTGCGCGAGGCGTACCTGAGCGTCGTCCTCGCCGAGGGCGAGGTGGCGGCCGTCGAGCCGGTCGTCCCCGAGGGCGCCGACGGGCCTCCCGAGGCCGGGGCCGCCTACGGCGTGCCCGTGGACGCCGGCACGGTCGCGTTCGCGGACGCGGACGCCGTCGCGCGGCTCATGCCCGACGGCGACTGGTACGACGAGGTGTTCGACGACGGCACGGACACGAGCTGGTTCGCGCTCACCGACTCACCCGACCACCTGCGCGAGGGGTCGGCGAACATCCTGCTCCCGGGTGCCCAGGAGGGCGAGAACGTCGTGCTCTCGCACTCCGGCTGGGGCGACGGCTTCTACCCGCTCGTGCGCACCGTCGCGGCCGACGGCACGGTGCTCGGCCTGCACCTCGACCTCCTCGTCGCCCTCCCGGACGACGACGAGGACTGACGGCCGCGCCGAGCCCGGGACCGCTCCTCAGCGGCGGCCGTCGCTGAGGAGAGGTCCCGGGCTCGGCGTCGTGGCCGGGGGACGGCAGGCTCGCGGGCTGCGGGTCAGACGCGGACGCCGAGGCCCTGGAGCTCGAGCACCAGGCCCTTGATCGCCGCCGCCGGGACCTGCCCGCTCCCGCTCTCCACGACCCCTGCGACCGACGCCGGGACCTCGGCGTCGGAGCACAGCACGAGCGGGGTGTCGGCCGAGGAGTCGGGCAGGCGGCCGTGGGAGCCCTTCACGTACGACGCGTCGAGCGGGACGGTGCTCATGGCGTACCGCAGGCCGACCTTCTTCTTGACGAGGTTGAGGCCGGCCTTCGCCTTGGCGAGCTTGTCCGCCGGGTCGAAGAACAGCTCGGCGGGGTCGTAGCCGGGCTTGCGGTGGATGTCGACGCCGCGCGCGTACTCCGGCGCCCGCGCGTCGTCGAGCCAGAAGTAGTACGTGAACCAGGCCCCCGGCTCAGCGACGACGACGAGGTCGCCGGAGCGCTCGTGGTCGAGGCCGTACCGAGCCTGCGCCTCGCGGTCGAGCACCTCGTCGACCCCGGGGATCCCCCGCAGCAGGTCGGTGACGCGCCGCTGGAGCGCGGGGTCGTGCTGGTCTCCCAGGTAGACGTGCGCGACCTGGTGGTCCGCGACCGCGAACGCGCGCGACGTCCACGGGTCGAGCTGCTCCTTGCCGTCCTGCACGTAGACCTCGAGCAGGCCCTCGCGGCGCAGGATGCGGTTGAGGTGCACCGGCCGGTCGGCGTCCGCGATGCCGTACTCGGAGACCACGAGGACGGTCACGCCCTGGTTCGCGGCGTCGTCGAGCAGCGGGGCGAGGGTCGCGTCGAGCTCGGCCGCGGCGGCGTCGGCCTGCGGCGACGTCGGTCCGAACCGCTGGAGGTCGTAGTCGAGGTGCGGGACGTACGCCATCGTGAGGTCCGGGGCGTGCGTGCGCAGCACGTGCCGCGTCGCGTCGACGATCCACCGCGAGGACGAGATGTCCGCCGTCGGGCCCCAGTACGTGAACAGGGGGAACTCGCCGAACCGGCCCACGAGGTCGTCGTGCAGCGCCGGAGGGCGCACGTACGCGTCGGGGGACTTGCGGCCGTCGGCGTGGTAGATCGGGCGCGGCGTGACGGTGACGTCCGTCGACATGCCCATCGCGTACCACCAGCAGACGTTCGCCGACGAGTACTCGCGGCGCGCCCGACGCGCGGCCTCCCACAGCTTCTCGCCCTCGACGAGCCGGGCGTGCTGCCGCCACAGGTACACGTCGCCGAGCTCGCGGAAGTACCAGCCGTTCCCGACGATCCCGTGCTGCGAAGGGCTGAGCCCCGTCGTCATCGTGGCCTGGACGCTGCACGTCACCGCGGGCAGGACCGTCGCGAGCTCGGACTGCCAGCCGCTCGCGGCGAGCTGGCGCAGTCGCGGCATGTGCGCGAGCGCGGTCGAGGTGAGCCCGACGACGTCGAGCAGCAGCACGGGCTTCATGCGGTCCTCCTGGTGGTGAGGTCGGTGTCGGCGGTGAGGTGGGTGGTGGCCCAGCGGAGCTCGGCCGCGATGCCGGCGACGAGCGAGTCGGTCGCCGCACCCTCCGGGAGCACCGACCACGTGTACGTCTCGACGTCGAGGTGCGCCTCGTCGCCGTGCGGGGCCGCCCGCACGGCGTCGACGGCGTCGCGCAGGACGTCGGTCGTCGCGGCGAGCGGGGCGGCGGGCTCGTGGTGCAGCGGCACGTGGAAGTGCACGCGCCACGGCCCCTCCCCCGGCAGCGCGTGCCCGACGGCGTCCCCCGCGTCAGGCGCGGACGCCTCGCCCAGGGCGTCGGGCAGGTCGTCGGCGGCGAGGACGTCGCCCGCCGCCGTGAGCTCGCGCACCTGGTGGATGTAGCGCTTCTCGGCGAACGCGCCGACGGCCGCGCGCGCGGCCGGGTCGGACGGGTCGTCGACGTGCAACGCCGCCGACGCCTGCACCTTGACCACGCGCAGCCCGGCGTCCGTGATGCGGCGCACCGTGGCGGCCGTCCCCGCGCGCCGGTCCGCGAAGGACACCGCGAGGTGGCACGTGTCGAGGCACACCCCGACGTGCTCGGGGTCGATCCGCTCCTCCCCGGCGCCCGCCGCGATCCCGCCGCCCTCGGTGCGCGCCGCGAGCCAGGCCACGACGTCGTCCACCGTGTCCAGCACGCAGCCGGGCTCCGGCTCGACCGCGACGCGCACGACCTTCCCTGTGCGCTGGCGCAGGTCGCGCAACCCCGCGCCCAGGGCGACGAACGCGCGGGTCGCCGCGTCGTCGTCGGCCGCGGACCACGGCTCGCGCCACGCGAGCGGGAGGGTCGAGATCGAGCCCGCCGCGCCGTCGGGCAGGAGGTCGGCCAGGACCTCGGCGCACTCGAGCGTGTACGCGAGCCGCTCGGGCTGCGCCCACGTGGGCGTGTAGACGTCGAGCTTGACGACGTCCGCGTGGAACCCGCCGTACGGGAACGCGTTGAGCGTGTGGACCTGAAGACCCTGCTCGTCGAGGACGGCGCGCAGCCACGCCCGGTCGGCCGGCGACGCGGCGAGCCGGTGCGCGAGCGTCGCGGGCATCCAGAGCCCGACCCCGAGGACGTCGAGCCCCGCGGCCGCGCGGACCGGGCCTGCGTAGGTCACGAGCTGCTCGACGACCCCGTCGAGGTCCTCGGCGGGGTGGACGTTGGTGCAGTACGACAACAGCACGGTGGTGCCGCCCTACGCCCGCACGCCGCGCAGCACGGACGAGCCCTCGAACTCGACGCCGGGCGTCGGGAGGTCGCCCTCGACGAAGCCCGGCACCGGGTCGAGCACGAGGTTGCCGGACTGCCCGTAGAACTCGACGGGGTTGCGCCACAACACCTTGTCGACGTCGTCCTCGGTGAACCCGGCGGCGAGCATCGCGCGGCCGGTCTTGAGCGTCTTGAGCGGGTCGGACCGCCCCCAGTCCGCCGCGGAGTTGACGATCATCCGGTCGGTGCCGTGCTCCTGGAGGATCGCGACCATGCGGTCCTCGTCCATCTTGGTGTCCGGGTAGATCGAGAACCCGGCCCACGCGCCGGCGTCGAGCACGAGCGCCACGTTCGTCTCGTTGAGGTGGTCGACGAGCACGTGCTCGGATGGCACCCCGGACTCGCGCACGACGTCGAGCGTGCGGCGCGTGCCCGCGAGCTTGTCGCGGTGCGGGGTGTGCACGAGGACCGGCAGCTCGACGTCGCGCGCCATCTGGAGCTGGCGGGAGAACACCTCGTCCTCCTCGGGCGTCATCGAGTCGTACCCGACCTCGCCGACGGCCACGACGCCGTCCTTGAGCAGGTAGCGCGGGATCTCGTCGAGCACCTCGCGGCAGCGCGCGTCGTTCGCCTCCTTGGGGTTGAGGGCGATCGTCGCGTGGTGGCGGATGCCGAACTGCGCGGCCCGGAACCGCTCCCAGCCCAGGAGCGCGTCGAAGTAGTCGAGGAACGACCCCACGTTCGTGCGCGGCTGACCGAGCCAGAACGCCGGCTCCACGAGCGCGCGCACGCCGGCCGCGTACAGGGCCTCGTAGTCGTCCGTCGTGCGGCTGGTCATGTGGATGTGGGGGTCGAAGATGCGCATCAGGCGGTCCTCCCGGTGGTGACGTCAGGGGCGAGGCGGGCGACGTCGTCGGGCACGACGCGGCCCGCGGCGCGGCGCTCGGCGGCGAAGTCGCGCGCCATGCGCGCGAGCTCGTCGTCCGCGCGGTCGTCGAGGCCGGCGACGGCGTCGAGGCTCACGCCCATGAACACGAGCTTGAGCACGGCGTGCCGCCACGCGTGCGGGTCGAGGTGCGCGGCCGCGAACGGCCCGACCGCCGCGGCGACGAGGCTCTGGTCGTTGGTGCGCAGCGCGTCGGCGGCGAGGTCGCGCCCGACGGCGACGACCGAGGCCGCGGAGTCGCCCGCGAGCGCCCCGCGCTCGGTGAGCGCGTCGAGCCCGCGCAGGACGCCGCGCCGCTCGGCGGTGTCGCCGTGCTGGTACAGGTCGGCGAGACGCGCGGCGAGCGCGGCGTCGGCGTCCGACCCGCGGCGTCCGACGGCCTCGGCGAGGGCGACCACGAGCGCGGCGCGCGCGCCGTCGTCGACGGTGCCGTGGACGATCCCGGCGGGGTCGGTCTCGGGACGGACCGGTGTGCGGCCGACCTTGCGCCCGGCGAGCGCGAACGCGCGGGACACGGCCGCGGGGTCCTGCTCGACGGCGGCGCGCGCCTCGGCGAGCCAGCGCTCGCCCTCGGTGGTCGCGCCGTCCTGGGCCGCGGGGGCGGCGGGGGCTGGCTCGGTCATGGCACCTCCTGGGGGTGGTCGGAGACGGGTGGTTCCTGGTCGGGCGCGGGCGCCACGGAGCGTCGGTCCCAGGCCTGCTCCAGCGCTGTCATGCTGCGGTGCGCGAGGCCGGGGGCGTCGTACGAGTGGCGGGGCAGCTCGACCGCGGCGACGCCGGTGTACCCGACGTCGGCGAGGGTCGCGAGCACGAGCGGCAGGTCGATCTCGCCCTCGCCGAACGGGCGGTGCTCGTGGTGCGTGCGCGGCATGTCGTCGAGCTGCACGTTCGCGAGGTACGGCGCGGCAGCGCGCAGCGCGCCCACGACGCCGTCGGGCTCCACGACGAGGCAGTGGCCCACGTCGACGGTCACGCCGAGGTCCGCCAGGTCGCCCGCGTCGCCGCCGAGCTCGTCGCGCAGCCGCAGCGCGTCGCCGACGGTCTCGACGAGCATCCCCGGCTCGGGCTCGAGCGAGAGCCGCACGCCGTGGTCGCGGGCGTGCTCGACGAGCCCGGGCAGACGGTCGCGCAGGAGCGACCAGCCCTCGGCCGGGGACGCGCCGTCGGGCAGGACGCCCGAGAAGAAGGACACGCACTCCGCGTCGAGCGCGGCCGCGATCTCGACCGCCCGCCGCAGGAAGCGCAGCCGGGCGCCGGCCTCGGCGTCCACGAGCGTGGGCCGGTGCTTGCGGTACGGGTCGAGCAGGAACCGCGTGCCCGTCTCGACGACGACGCGCATCCCCGCGCCGCCGTGCAGCGTGGCGAGGCGGCCGCGCAGCGCGTCGACCTCCGCGTGCCACCCGTCCGCGAACGGGTCCAGGTGCGGGAACCCGAGCGTGAGCGCGACGGCGCCGTAGCCCTCGTGGTCGAGCACGTCGAGCGCGACGTCGAGCGGGTGGTCCGTGAAGCCGTTGGTGCCGTACCCGAGCGTGAAGGGCATCCCCTGCCGGGTCTCGTGCGCGCTCACGTCTCGCTCATCTCGGCGCGCCCGCGGCCGGCCCGGCGCAGGAGCCGGCCCGCGACCTCGACCCCCGCGAGCACGCCCACCGACGCGAGGCTCCCGCCGCGCGCCGCCCACGCGGCCTGGAGCGGGAGCATCGCGCGGATCCCGGCCTTCGTCGCCGCGAAGGCGTTGCCCGCGGACGGCGTGATCGCGGCGTCCACCTGACGAGGCAGCGCTGTCGCGAGGTACGCACCCGCCGCGACGACCCCGGCGACCGCGGTCGCCACGCGGGTCGCGCGGCCCGGGCCGGCGCCACGACCGCGGCGCAGCGCCCCGACGCCGACGACCGCCCCGCCCACCGCGGTGGCGGCCGCCACGCCGGCGGCGAGGGACGACGTCGTGCCGTGCACCTCGCCGCGCGACACGAACGTCACGCCCGCGGTGTGCACCGCCATCCCCGCCGCGGCGGGCAGCGCGGCGCGCAGGTGCCCGACGCCGGCGCCCAGCAGGACGTCGAGCCCGCGGCACGCGGCCATGACGACGGGGCCGACGGCGTGCTCCTTGGCGACCGTGTCGTACGTCCAGACGCTCGCGGCGAGCGGCACGGCGACGGCGAGCGCCCGCGCTCCCCCGCCCGCGGCGGCAAGGCCGACGCCCGCGGCCGTGAGCCCCACCGCCACCCGGAGCGCGCGGCCCTCGGAGATGCGACCGGACGGGATCGGCCGCTCGGGCCGCTCGACCGCGTCGAGGTCGCGGTCGGCGTAGTCGTTGAGCGCCATGCCGCCCGCGTAGAGGCACGCGGACGCGAGCGGGAGCAGCGCGCGGCGCGGCGTGACCGCGTGACCGGCGGCGGCAGCGCCCGCGAGGGTGTCACCGACCACCGAGAGGACCGCGGGGGCGCGGACGAGGTCCAGGTGGTCGTGGAGGGAGCCGGTCACGGCCGGTCGGCCGGTGCGGCACCGACGCGGGCCGCCGCCTCGCGGACCCAGTCCGCGAGCGCCACGGTCTGCGCCGCGAAGTCGTGCACGTCGCTCCCCCACGGGTCCTTGAAGAAGAACCCGAGCTCGGGGACCGGGCCCCCGTACCCGGCGGCGTCGGCGAGCGCGAGCAGGCGCGCGAGGTCGAGCACGAGCGGCGCCGCGAGCATCGAGTCGTAGGCCGACCACGTGGTCTGGAGCGTGAGGCGGGAGCCGAGGAAGCCCTCGACGTGCACGTGGTCCCACGCGACCTTGATGTCGCCGAGGTCCGGCACGTTGTCGATGTGCAGCGGGGTGACCTGGCTGCCCGTGAGGTCCTGGAGGCCGCGGGACTTGGACGCGAGCTTGCTCTGCACGGCCTCCGGGTCGGCGAGGGTCGCGCCGTCGCCGCCGCCGAGCAGGTTGGCCCCGGCCCAGGACAGGACGCGCAGGCCGCGCGCCGCGAAGGCGGGCGCGAGGATCGTGCGCAGCCACGTCTGGCCGGTCTTGCCGTCCTGGCCCGCGACGGGGACGCCGCGCTCGGCGGCGATCTCGAGGAGCACCGGCAGGTGCATGCTCGCCGACGGCGTGAACTCCGCGAAGGGCGCGCCCGCGAGCAGGGCGGCGTACGCGGTCACGGAGCTCGGCGGGAGCACGGCGCGCTCCGGGTCCGCGAGCGCGGCGCGCAGGAGCTCCCGGTCGGAGAGCTCGGGGCCGGGCTCGGGCAGGGGCTCGGTCGACACGAGGTCGACGACGACGACGCGCGCGAGCCCGTGCCGCTCGCGGAAGTCGACGATGTCCGCGGCCAGACGCTCCGCCGCGGCCTGCTGGGACTCGCGCGGCGACCCCTCGGCGGGGTGGGCGGTGTAGCCGGGCCGGACCTCGGCGTCGGCCCGCTCCAGCGCGGCGTGCGCGGCGGTCAGCAGGCGCGGGGCGATCATCCCGGCCTCGACGAGCTGCTCGGCGTGCTTGACCATCGAGACGTCGGAGATGTCGTGGCCACCCACGACGAGGTCGCCGAACGCCGGGAGCGGGGCCGACGCGAAGGGCTCGGAGACCGTGACGCACCCCGTCGGCGCGGCACGCCCGTCCGCGATGGCGGCGAGGCCGAGGGTCGCGGTGGTCGCGACGGAGCCGCGGGCGCCGACGAGCCAGAGCCCCGTGCGCGCGTCCGGTGCCGGGCGGTCTGACGAGCCGTCAGAAGCGAAGTGGTGCATCGTTGCTCCCGTTCCCGTCGGCGGGCGCCGGAGCGCCGCCGAGCACGACGACGATGGCCTCCCTGCCATCGTCGGACCGCACGCCCGGACGAGGGCGTGTGAACGCTCTCCGACCCGGTGGGCGCCCGGTCTGCTGCGACCCTAGTCACACTTTTGTCGATGGTCAATCAAAAGCGTGGCCACTTTCGCGAGGCAGAACGCTTGCAGCGTGCAAAAGCGTACGACAAACACGACCGGGCGGTCGCCATCGCGCGGACGGCGACCGCCCGGCCGCTTCGGTGGACCCGGTCAGCCGGCGGGCGCGAAGTCGAGCTGGTCGTCGACGACGGCCACGACCGACCACACGTTCCCGTCGGCGTCGGACAGCTCGTACGCGGGCAGGAGCACCGCCGCGCCGTCGGGCTGGTACTGCACCGCGAGGCCGAGGCGCGCGTCCGTGATCGTCACGTCCGTGACCGGCCACGCGAACCGGGCGCCCTCGCCGACCGTCGGCGGCACGGTCGGCGCCTCCGGCTCGGCGGGCGCGGTCTCCGGCACGAGCTCGGCGGCGGCTCCCTCCCGCGCCAGGGCGATCATCCCGCCCCCGCCGAACCGCGGGTCGCCCAGGCGGTCCACCGCCTCGGCGGGGCTCACGACGTCGTAGGAGCCGATCGCGACGCGCGGAGCGAGGCCCCCGTACAGCGACGCGAGGCCGGCACCGGAGTACGTGGCGCTCCACTGCGTCCCGGTGCGCTGCCCCTCGACCACCTCGTACGCGGTCACGGTCGTCGCCCGCGGCGCGCCCTGGTCGGCCGGCTGCTCGTCCGCCACGACCTCGTACGCGGCGGGGTCCAGGCCGAGGGACCCGAGCACGTCGCGGAGCGCGTCGACGGCGTCCGCGCCGCTCGGGGGCGCGCCGTCGTCGGACTCCTCGCACGCCCCCGGCTCGGCGTCGGAGCTCCCCGAGCCCTCGTCGCCCTCGGCCGGCATCGGCGACACGACGACGCAGCCCCACGGGTCCTTCGTCGGGTCGTTGAAGCTCACGCTCGCGAGCCCGTCGGCCTGGAGCGAGACCGTCGGCCCCGTCCAGTCGGTCGACCCCACGACGTACGACCCGTAGTCCTCGCGCACCTCGCCCGGGACCCCGAGCACGTCCGCGACGCGGCGCGCCGTCTCCTGCGAGTACACGCCCGCGGCGTCGTACGCCCACGCGTCGGCGCCGGCGCCCTGCGTGGAGAGCCCGTCCTGGTGGAACACCGTGCGCCCGCCCCAGAGCCCGGGGTACGCCATGTCCGCCGTCGCGCGCGACCCGGCGGCGAGACTCTCGGGGGCGACCGCCCCGCCGGCCGCGTCTCCCGCGGCGGGCGCGTCGGCCGCACCGAGCTGGATGGGCGCGAGCGCGGTGGACTCGACGGCCGAGTCCCCCGCCGACGAGGCCCCGACCGCCCCCGCACCGAGCGCGTAGCCGCCCGCCCCGACGACGAGCACGCCGGCCACGGCCGCGGCGACCTGGAGCGGGGCCCGTCGGCGCAGGCGGCGGGCGCGGCGCTCGGCGAGCTCGTCGACGAGCGTCGCCGTCGCACCCGCGGGCCCGGAGATCGGGTCGCTGTCAGGCGCACCGGCCGTCGCCCCGCCGGCGAACGCCTCGGGGACGCGGTCGCGGACCGCGGCCTCCAGGGCGCCGGTGTCCGGCGCGGCGCCGGCCGCCGGGTCGGCGGCGCGGAGGCGCTCGAGGTCGGCGTCGTCGGGCTGGTCGGGGGTGTGGCTGGTCATGTCGCCCTCCAGGTACTGCGGGGCCGTGCCGCGGAGTCCGCGGCCGGTCAGGTCTACCCGTGATGTGTGCTCAGGCGCCCGACTCTTGCGCGAGGGCCGACTGCTCCGCCCACGCGGCGCGCAGCCGGGCCCGGGCCCGCGAGAGCGCGGCGTCGGCGCCCCCGCGCGACGTGCCGAGGACCGCCGCCAGGTCGTCGCCGCCCAGGCCCTCCCACGCGTGCAGGAGGAGGATGCGCCGGTCGCGGACCGACAGCGCGCCCAGCGCGCGCCGGACCTCGTCGTCCTGCACGACGACGTGCTCGACGTCCGCGTCCTCGTCACCACGGTCCGGCACCTCCGCGACCGGTACCGCCCGCGCCTTGCGCCGGTGGTTGGCGAGGACGAAGCCCGCGGTGCGGTACAGCCACGGGAGCTCGGCGCCGTCGGGCACGTCCTCGCGGCGCCGCCAGGCCGTCGCGAGGACCTCGGCCGTGAGGTCGTCGGCGTCGGGCCCCACGGAACCGGCGGCGCTCGGCAGCCGGCGGCGGAAGTAGCGGTAGAGCGGCGTCGCGTGCGCGGCGAAGAGCGCGGCGAACCAGGCCTCGTCGTGGGCGGCGACCTCGTCGGTCTCGTCGTTGCCCTCGTCGGTCGTCACGGCGGCTCCTCGTCGGCGGGGCGGGCTGTCAACCGCTCTGTGTCCCGGGCGGACCGTTCCTTGCACGGCGCGTCCTTCACCCGAACCTCACCCGCGACGGCACCGATCCTGCCACCGCCCAGCACCTACGCTGTGGGGCATGACGACGTCGGAGCAGGTTGGGGCGCCCGCGACGCCCTCGCCGCGCGGCCGCGGCCGGCACTGGACCCGCTGGGTGGGCTGGGGCCTGATCCTGCTGGCCGTGCTGCTCGTGGCGTGCGTCGCGCTGCTCGCTCGCGACGCCCTCGCCGCGCGCGAGGCGTTGACCCGCGCCCTCGACGAGGTCCCCGCGGCCGAGGAGGCGCTGCGTGTCGGGGACGTCGACACCGCGGACGCCGCCCTGGAGCGGGTCCAGCCGTTCACCGCGACGGCGCGCGCGAGCACCGACGGCCCGCTGTGGTCCCTCGCCGCGCACCTCCCCGTGTACGGGCAGGACCTCCGGGCGTTCTCCGCCGCCGCCGCGACCGTGGACGACCTCGCGGCCGTCGTCCTGCCGTCGCTCACGCAGGCGCTCGGCGCGATCGAGGGCGACAGCGTGACGATCACGGACGGCGGCGTCGACCTCGCACCGCTCGTCGACGCCGCGCCGGCGGTCGCGCGCGCCGCGGACGCGTTCGACGACATCGACGCGCGCCTCGCGGCCGTCGACCCCACCGCGCTCCACCGGGAGATCGCCGAGCCGTACGCGACGCTCGTCGCCCGCGCGGACGACCTGCGTCCCGTCGTGCAGACCGCCGACCGCCTCACCTCGCTCGGTCCGGCCATGCTCGGCGCCGACGGACCGCGGCGGTACCTCGTGGTCTCGTTGAACAACGCGGAGCTGCGCGCGGGCGGCGGCATCCCGGGAGCTCTCGCCGTCCTCACCGTCGACGACGGCGCCGTCTCGCTCGAGCGTCAGGCCTCGACGGCCGACGTCCCGCCGTTCGCCGAGCCCGTCCTGCCGCTGGACCCGGGGGTCGAGCAGCTCTTCACCGACCGCGTGGGCCGGTACGTGCAGGACACCCCGCTCACGCCGGACTTCCCGACGACCGCGGAGCTCACCGCGACCATGTGGGAGCAGTCCCAGGGCGAGACCCTCGACGGCGTGGCCGCGATCGACCCCGTCGCGCTGTCCTACCTGCTGGAGGCCACCGGGGGGATCGACGTGCCGTTCGGGGAGGGATCGGTCGCGCTCGACGCGGGCAACGTCGTCCAGGTCCTCCTCTCGGACGCCTACGCCCAGCTCGAGCCCGGGGAGCAGACGGACGCCTTCTTCGCCTCCGTCGCCTCGACCGTCCTCGAGACGTTCCTCGGCGGCACCGCGGACCCCGGGGTCGCGCGCGACGCCCTCGCCCGGGGCGCCGCCGAGCACCGCGTGCTCCTGTGGTCCGCGCACCCGGCAGAGCAGGAGCGGCTTGCGGGGACGGTCGTCGCGGGAGACGTCGACACCGCCGACCGCGCGGCGAGCTCGGTCGGCGTGTTCCTCAACGACGCCACGGGCGGCAAGATGAGCTACTACCTGGCGACGGACGTCCGGCTCTCCGGCAGCGTCTGCACGGACGGCGGGCGGGTCGACACGTTCCGCGCCGTGCTCGCGTCCACCGCGCCCGCCGACGCCGCGACGAGCCTGCCGTGGTACGTCACGGGCGGCGGGATCTCGGGCGTCGCACCCGGGAACGTCCGCACGATCGTCGTGCTCTACCCGCCGCGCGACGGGGTCGTCGGCACGGTCCGGGTGGGCGAGGAGCCGAGCGGCGCGCTCGTCGCCGACGTGGCCGGGCGGCGCGCGGCCTCGTTCCCGGTGGAGCTCGCCCCCGGGCAGAGCGCCACCGTGACCTTCACCGTGACGGCCCCGGCCGAGGGCCCGGGGACCGGGGGCCCGGACGGCACGATCGACCTGTGGACCACGCCGACCGTCGCGGAGCCCGGGCTCGCGGTCGTGCCCGTCGCGGCGTGCGGCTGAGCCCGGCAGAACCGTCACCGAGAGGTCCGCGAGACACCAGATCACGGCCGGATAACGATGGCCCCGGCGGGCCACAATTCACCCGGACGACCGTCCAGTTCAGGCCCGGATCCTCGCTATTCTGGCGCCAGTCGCTCGACCCGTGCCACCGGCCCGTGGCGCCCCGTGCATCACGGACCGCACTCCGGGGCTCTCTGCGTACCGGAACTCCTCAATCCTTGAACCGAGACGGGTGAAGAAGCCATGCGTACCTCGAAGGGTCCGCGCAGCACGGGACGGGCGGTGCTCGTCGGAGCGCTCTCGGCCGTCGCCGCGCTCCTGACCGTCCCCGCCGTCGCGACCTCCTCGAGCGCGGCCACCGACGACCCCGAGACGTACGTCCCGGAGATCACCGTGGCCTCGCCGGTGTGCGACGGCGACGTCCCCTACCTCGACTACGTCTTCGAGCTCCCCGAGAACTACGAGAACGACGAGGCGAACCCGCTGACGATCACGTGGGTCAACCCCGACGGGGACGACGTGGTCCAGTCCGGCCTGCCGCTGTCAGGCCGGGTGCTCTGGCCGGGTGCCGAGGTCGACGGCGCGGGCAACCCCGTCGACTGGCCCGGATGGAGCCTCGTGGACGGCGAGTGGGTCGTCGGTGACGAGTTCGACTGGGTCCGCGCGGGTGTGACGGTGGTCTTCGAGGTCAACCCGACGGCCGAGACCGTCGTGGCCTACCCGCCGTCGACCCCGGAGTGCGCGACGAACCCGCCCGGGACGCCCGAGCCCACGATCAAGGTCGACGTGCTCACGCCCGTCTGCGTCGAGGGCGTCTCCTACCTCGACTACGGCGTCTCGGTCACCGGCACCCCGAACACGACGGCGACGCTGACGTGGCACAACCCGGACGGCGAGGACGAGGTCATGGCCGACCTGCCTCTCAGCGGACGGGTCCTGTGGCCCGGCGCGTATCCCGAGCGCTTCGTCGACCTGCCGGCCGACGAGGGCTGGGAGCTCGTGAACAACATGTGGATCAACACCGCGACCCACGGCTGGGCCACGGGCACGGTGGACGTGACGTTCGCCGTGAACCCCGAGGTGACGGTCCCCGTGACGTACCCGCAGGACACGAGCAACTGCCTCCCCGGCGTGACGCCGGTCGACAACCCCGTCGCCGGGAGCCAGAACCCGACGCTCGCGGAGACCGGCGCGACGGTCGGCCTGTACGCCGCGATCGCCGCCGGGCTGGCCGTGGTCGGCGTCGCGATCGTCCTGCTGACGCGCCGGACCCGCAAGGGCTGACCGGACACCGCACGCACGGCGAAGGCCTCGCACCCGCAAGGGTGCGAGGCCTTCGCCCGTCGGGTCCCGACAGGGGCGCCCCGGACGGGGACCGATCGGTCAGGCCGCCGCCCAGCCGCCGGCCGCCAGGCGCGACTCCAGGCCCTCGAAGGCCCAGCGGTCGACGACGAGCACCGCACCGCCGGGGGCGTCCGGGACGTACCACTGGAGCTGCTCGACGGTGCGCACCTCGGCGCCCGACGCGTCGACGCACGAGAGCGTCCAGCGCGCCAAGGTGGCGGGTGTGCCGGCGACCTCCACGTCCGACTCGGTCGCCTCCCCGACCGCACGCGCGGCGAGCTCGTCGCCTCCGGGGCAGGTGGCGCCGTCGGGCACGTGCGCCGCGGCGGGGTCGACGCCGTCGAGGGCCGCGCCGGTGAGGATCTCGAAGCTGGGGCAGACCGCGTCCTCGGGGCACCCGCCCGCGCGGACCTGCGTGAGGCCGTCGGCGGGCTGGAGCACGGACCAGTACTCGGCGGCCGGGAGCTGGAGGGGGCCGACCGGGACCTTGCCCTCGTCGGCGTGGGCGCCGTGCGCGCCGTGGTCCTCGGCGGTGGCCGGGCCCGAGCCTCCGTCGGCCGTCGCATCGGGCTCGGAGGCCCCCGAGCACCCGGCCAGGAGCACGCCGCCGAGCGCGACGACCGCCAGGGAGCGGGAGAAACGGGTCGTTCGATGATGCACGTGCACGATGGTCGCCTTTCACGGTCGGAGGTCCCCGCAGCCCACTGGGGGGAGCTGCGGAGACCTCGTCGGTCTTGTCACGCTAGCGAGCGCGAACGTCGGTGGAGATGCGTGAGACCCACACGATGGCGGCTCGCGGGTACGGGATTCCCCGTACCCGCGAGCCACCGAGGCGGAATCTCGTCAGGGACGTCGGTGGTGCGTCAGCACGCGCCGCCGTCGGCCCACGGCCCCCACGCCGAGGCGCCGGGGGTGTCGTTCTGGGTCCAGTAGCGCGCCGTCCACACGTGGCCGCCGTGGCTCACGACCGCACCACCCGTGTAGACCGTGCCCGCGACCCAGGCCGGTGCGGTGCACGTACCGGTGCCGGTGCCCGGCCCGCCCGGTCCCTCGCCGCCCCCGGAGCCCGGGAGGTCGACGACGGTCACGCCGCGCGGGTGGTCGTACGTCGTGGCGTAGTCCACGCCGTCGACCGTGACGATCACGTTGGAGAACTGGGCGGCCGGCATCGACCACTTGAGCTGGTTCGTGATCGAGCCGCCGGCCGGGATGCCCCCCGTCGGGACCGTGAACTGCACGGTGTGGAAGTCGCCGTCGAGGCCGCCGACGTTGTCGCCCGTGTGGCCCTTCGCGGTGACGGTGGTCTTGAAGCCGCTCCAGTCGCTCATCTCACCCGGGTCGGTCGTGCCGTACTGGAACGAGATCGTCGCACCGGCCGGGATGTCCGTCGCACCGTCGTTGGTGAAGACGACCTTGGGCGAGATCGGGTAGTTGTTGTCGCCGAGCGCGAACTCCGTGTACCGGATGTCGACGTCGAGCGCCTGCGTCGGCATCTTCCGGTCGGCGTTCGCCTTCGACGCGCCGTAGGGCGTCGTGGCCGAGAGCCTGCTGTGCATGAGGTCGACGAGCGTGCTGCCGATCTCGTACTGACCCTTCGCCTGGTCGTAGCCGAAGTCGCCCGCGAGCTCCCAGATCATCAGGCCACCGAGCCCGGTGTCCGCGACGTAGTCCGCCTTGGCGGCGATCGCCTCGGTCGAGTCACCGGAGAGGAACGTCTTCGTCTGCGCGTTCCACCACCACTCGTTCTTGGTGACCGGGTCGAAGTGGCGCTCGTACGTGCCCTGGATCGTGTCCGTGACCCCGTACGCGGAGACGTAGTCGCCCGTCACGCCCTTCTCGAGGTTGAGCACGTGCCACATCGGGTTGACGCCGGCCGGGACCGCGTTGCCCTGCGGGTCGCTGTCGTACCAGAGGTTGTCGATGCCCTCCGCGCCGTAGCCGCACTTGTTGTTGGTGCCCGCCGGGCAGAGGAACCCGGCCGGCGCCTTCGCGGTGCCACCCATGCCGTAGGTGCCGCCCTGCACGTTCTGGAAGCCGCGCGTGTAGAACGGCACGCCCAGGTTGATGCGGCCGGCCTGCATGGCACCCCGGAAGTAGTGCGAGGCCCAGTCGCCGTTGAGGTAGCCGATGCCCTTGTAGGCGCTGTAGACGCCGCCGGCCGCGAGCTCGGGGTCCTTGCCGTCGTCGAACAGGGCGCCGTTGCCGCCCACGTACTCGTTCCAGGCGCCGTGCAGGTCGTACGTCATCATGTTGACGTAGTCCGTGTACTGCGTGACCTGGTAGACCTCCATGCCGCGCAGGAGCCAGCCTGACGACGGCGTCGCGGTCGTGAGCATGTAGTACTCGCCGTCCTGCGCGCCCGCCGCGTCGAGCTTCTCACGAAGCGTCTTCATGAGGTTCACGTAGCCCTGGAAGAGCTGCCCGCGGCGCTTGTCGGAGATCTGGAAGTCGTCCGGGTTGCCGGCCTGGTTGTTGGACGTCGGGTACTCGTAGTCGATGTCGATGCCGTCGAACCCGTACTGGCGGACGAAGTCGACGACCGAGTCGGCGAAGGTGTCGATCCGGGCCTGCGACTCCGTCATCGTGTAGAAGCCGCCGGACGCGACACGCTTGCCGCTCGCGTCGAAGTAGCCGCCCGTCTCGGCCCAGCCGCCCACGGCGGGGATGACCTTGACGCCCGGGTTGGCCTTCTTGTACTTCGCCAGCAGGTTGAAGTGGCCCGTGTAGTCGAGCGTCGGGTCCATCTCCGCGCCCGCGACGCCCGGCCAGGTCATGTCGGTCGCCGCGTTGCCCGCCGCACCGGCGTTCACCGAGACCTTGTCGTTCCCGTCGATGTGCGCGAACGCGTAGTTGATGTGGGAGAGCTTGTCCCACGGGATGTCGCTCGCGAGGTAGCGCGGCTGGCCGTTCGCGCCGGTCCGCCAGCTCGAGAAGTAGCCGATGACGCGGCGGTCGAGACCGTTCGGCAGCTTCTCGCGCCCGCTCTCGTCGTACACGTCGCAGTAGGGCGTCTTGACGCCCGGCGTCTGCGCCATACCGTCAGGACGGCACTTCTCGTCCGGGTTCGCGGCCGGGTCGGTCGTGGGGTCCGTCGTGGGGTCCGTCGTCGGGTCGGTCGTGGGGTCCGTCGTCGGGTCGGTCGTGGGGTCGGTCGTCGGGTCGGTCGTCGGGTCGGTCGTGGGCTCCCCGGTCGGGGTGTCGCCGCACGCTCCGAGCGACTCCCACGGCCCGTACTGCTCCTTGCCCGGGACGTTGTTCTGCGTCCACCACTTCGCCCGGTAGTTCTGGCCGCCGTACGAGACGGTCGCGCCGCCCACGTAGGCCGGGGCGGCGGACCAGGGGTCCGCGCACGCCGTGGTCGCGGCGGCGGCCACGGGGGTCGCGGCCTGCGCGGCCGCGGCGCCCGCGAGGCCGGTGGCCAGCACGGCGAGCGTCGTGACGGCCGCGACGACCTGTGGCCGGCGTCCGGGAGCGCGGGGGGCGCGCGCCCGGGGGGTCAGGGACAACCGCATGGGGGTACCTCGATCTGCTGGGTTGCTGCGCACGACGCCGGACGGCGTCGCGTCGGGCACGGTCGCCCGGGGAGGGCGACCGACGGGTCCTGAGGGGTGCTGAGGGGTGCCGGGCGGGACCCGTCACGACGGCGGGTCCACGACGGTGCGTCGGCGACGCGGCGAGGGGAGGGTGCACGGGCGGGTGCACAGGACTCGGTCACCGCGACCGCCGTCGACCACGTCGTGGACGGGTCCCGCTCGGCGGCGCCGGTCGCACGTGGCGACCGGCGCCGTCAAGGGCCGACGAGGGCCGAGCGTCAGCAGGCGCCCAACGACGCCCAGGGGCCGTACTGCTCCGCGCCCGGGACGTTGTTCTGCGTCCACCACTTCGCGCGGTAGCTCTGGCCCTGGTAGGAGACCGTCGCGCCACCGGTGTAGACCGCGCTCGACGACCACGCGGGTGCGGTGCACGTGCCCGGGTCCGTGGGGTCGGTCGGGTCCGTGGGGTCGGTCGGGTCGGTGGGGTCGGTCGCGCCGCACGTGCCGGTCGCCTCCCACGGGCCGCCCGCGCTCGGGCGGTCACCCTGGGTCCACCACTTCGCGCGGTAGTTCTTCCCCTCGAACGACACCGTCGCGCCGCCCGTGTACACCGCGCTCGATGACCATGCCGCCAGGCAGTCCGTGGGGTCGGTCGGGTCCGTCGGGTCGGTCGGGTCCGTCGGGTCGGTCGGGTCGGTCGGGTCGGTGGGATCGGTCGGGTCGGTCGGGCCGTCCGTGCCGTCGACCGGACCGGCCGGGAGCGCACGGACCTTGTCCGTGAAGGCCCCGAGCAGCGTGCCGTCGTGGTTGCCGGAGAGGTCCCACCACATGCCGCCGCCGAGGTTCAGGCGGTCGATGTACTCCGCCTTGGCGGCGACGGACCGCGCGTTGTCGTAGCCCCACCACTGGTCACCGTCGTAGCGCCAGGCCGAGACCGTGGCCGGGTCGTAGTAGTCCTGGCCCCGCGTGCGGAGCTTGTCGTAGTCCTCGTTGCCCGCCTCCCAGGTGCCGGGGGCCGCTCCCGTCGCCGCCGACCACGGGGCCGAGGACGTCACGCCCTTCCAGCCGCGGCCGTACATGGCCATGCCGAGGCCGAGCTGGCTCGGGTCGACGCCGCCGCGCAGGTACTCCTGCACCGCCTTGTCGGCGCTGAACCGACGGTTGGCGGCACGCGGGTCGGCGGGGTCGTCGTACAGGTTGGCCTGGGGACCGGCGAGCGCGGGGTCCCACGCGCCGTGCAGGTCGTAGCCCTGGACGTTGCCGTAGTCGAGGTACTCGAAGATCGCCGGGTCGTTCCAGCCGCCCGCCGCGATGTCGTCGGGGTTGGCCGGGAGGAAGGCCGAGAGCAGGTAGTGCTTGCCCGTCTGCGCGCCGTACGCGTCGAGCTGCTTGCGAAACTCGGCGAGCAGCAGCTTGAAGTTCGCGCGGTCGTTGACGGTGTCGACGTAGTTGCCCACCTCGCCGTTGTTCGAGCCGGGCCACTCCCAGTCGATGTCGATGCCGTCGAACACGCCGGCGGCAGCGCCGGCCCCGCCGCGGCCGTCGATCACGGGGAGGTTGCCCTTGATGTAGATGTCGATGCACGACGACACGAACTTCTCGCGCGACGCCTGCGTCGCGGCGGCCTTCGAGAAGTTCTTGGACCAGGTCCAGCCGCCGATGGAGATGAGGGCGCGCAGCTGCGGGTTCTTCGCCTTGAGCTGCTTGAGCTGGTTGAACGAGCCGGCGAGCGGCTGGTCCCACGTGTCGGCGACGCCGGCCACGGAGTTCGCCGCGGTGTAGCCCATGCCGAAGTCCGCCCACGCGTCACCGGCGCCGTCCGAGCCGTTCGGCCCCGTGCCCTGCGCCTTGTTCGCGATGAAGCACGTGAGGTTCTGGTAATGGATGTTGCCGAAGGAGTAGTTGATGTGCGTGAGGTCCTGGGCAGCGCCGGAGTCCTGGACCTTCTTGAGCTGGAAGTTGCGGCCGTACACGCCCCACTGCGTGAAGTAGCCGACGTTGCGGTAGCCGTTCACGTCGCTGTCGCCCGGGTGGGAGACGGCGGCGGGTGCGACCTCGGCGGCCTGTGCGGGCGCGACTCCCGCGAGGAGCCCGCCCACGAGCGCCGCAGCGGTCGCGAGCGCCGCGAGGCGTGCGCCGCGTCGGCGCCCGGCGCGGGGTGGTCTGGTGAAGAGGGACACGTCCATGGGTCCTGCCTCGTTGCTGGTGTGGTGGGCCACGTCGCCGTCCTCCGGAGTCGCCGTCGCCCTCGGGTCCTCCCGAACGTAATGACGCGGGGACCGCGGCGTTATCCGCGCTTCCCACATTGTTCATGGTGCGAACTTACCCGCCACGTAAGGGTTACCCCGTAGGACAGAAGTGTGCACAAGCGGACGAAACCTCTCGAACCATCCCTGGCCCGGGCGCATCGGTACGTACCGTGGCGACGCGGGTCGTGGATTCCCCTCAGCGCCCCACGCGGTGCGCGAGCACGGTGAGCTCGACGCGCGAGCGCACCCCGAGCTTCCGGAACACCCGGCCGAGGTGAACCTCCACCGTGCGCACCGAGAGGTACAGCTGGTCCGCGGCCTCCCGGTTCGACGCACCCTGGACGACGAGCAGCGCGACGTCGAGCTCGCGCTCGGTGAGCTCGTCGGACCACCGTCCCCGAAGCTCGGCCAGCGCCTCGTCCGACACGTCGCTCTCCCGCACCGCGAGCCGGCACGCGTCCGGGGGCGTGGGACGGGCCGCGACCGCCGGATCGGCCCCTGGCCGGGACCCGCCGAGAACTCCGGGCAGCGGCGCGTGCAGTCCCGCCGCACGCGCCGCGGCGGCCCACGACCCGGACGGCGCCCCGCCCAGCGCCGTGCCGAGCCCGGTGGCGGGCGCGGCGCCGAGCGGGCCCGCGGACGCCGGGGCGCCGGACGTGGCATCGTCCGTCACCGGCCCGCCGAGCAGCCGGACGACGTCCGCGTGCTCGTCCCGCGCGATCGTCGTCCAGGCGTCCGCGCCGGCGTCGTCGAACAGCTCGATCGCGGACAGGAAGAGGCCGTGCGCGCGCTGCAGCTCCCCCGCGCGCACGAGGGCGCGCGCGGCGCAGAGGTCGGTCCGCGCGTGCTCGTACGGCGAGGCCGTGGTCCGGTTCACCCGCGTCGCCCGCTCGAGCGGCACGGTGAGGTCCTCGGGCGCGGCGAGGGACACGTCGGCCCGGACGAGCGTCGCCGAGCGCAGCGACGGCGGCAGCTCCTTCGCGTCCACCTTCCGTCGGGCCAGCGCGCGCTGCGCCGCGTCGTGGCGGCCCGCGACGACCCACGCCTCGACGTCGTCCAGACCCGGCAGCGGGAGCATGCGTGCGCTGTCGGGACGCTCGCGCTCCGCCGCGAGCTCCAGCAGCGTGGCGGCCTGGGTCACGTGGTGCGCGAACGCCGCGCCCATCGCCCGGTCCACGAGGAGCCCGAGCCGCACCGGGCGGGACGTCGGGCTCGCGCACGTCTCCTCGAGCGCCGTCGCGACCGGGCCGACGACGCCCCGGGTCATCATGTCGAGGCGACGCGCGGCCGCGACCCCGAGACCGGCGAACGGCAGCCCGAGCGGCAGGCGGAACGCCGCCTCGGCGAGCTCGTCGGCGGCACGCGTGAGCGTGCCGCGCCAGAGGTGCACGAGCGTCTGCGCGAGGCGCACGTGCGCCTCGGCGAGCGGGGTCAGCGCGGTGTCCGGGCCGTCGAACCAGCGACCACCGTCGCGGACCGGCGCGAGCGACGCGACGACGCTCGCGAGCGTCTGCGCCGCGTCCTCGAGCCGGTCGTCGGCCGCGAGGGCGAGGGCCCGGCCGACCTGGACCGACGCCTCGTGGTCCGGCCCTAGCTCCACGTCGGGGACGGCCGCGCGCTCGCCCACGCCGAACACCGCGGCCCACGACCGCGCGAGCGCCAGCCCGGCGGCCGTCTCGTCGTCGTCGCACCAGGACGCGAGGAACGTCGCCGTGTCGAGGAGCTGGGACGTGCTCACGCCGTCACCCCGCTCGGCGTGCAGCCGCGCCGCGTTGAGCACGCCCGACACGACCCCCGCCACGGCGTCCGGTGCCAGGTCGTCGGGCTGCCCGCCGCGCAGGTAGGGCGAGAGCACGTCGTCGGGCACCTGACCCTCCGCGAGCGTCAGCGCGGCGACGAGCGGCCCGAGCGTCCGCGCGCGCAGCGCGTCGTCACCGCTGCGCGACGCCTTGCGCAACCAGTCCGCCGCGTCCTGCACGTGGCCCGACCGCAGCGCGGCGACGCCCGCGATCGCGAACGCCTCGGCGCGGTGCTCGGTCGCGGCCTGGCTCGCGGCCTCGCGCGCCACCTCGTGCGCCCAGACGACGTCCCCGCGGTCCAGGTGCCGACGCGCGATCCGCAGGAGCCCCGGGACGAGCGCCGGGTCGCCCACGAGCGTCGCGAGCGCCGAGTGCCACACCGCGACGTCCTCCTCGCCCGCCCGGCGGTGCGCCTCGGCGAGCGCGACGTGCGCCGCCGTGCGCTCGGCGAGCCGCGCGTCCGCGTGGACCAGGGACCGCATGCGCGGGTCGACGAACGCGAAGCGGCCGCCGACGAGCGCGAGGTGCTCGGCGAGCGGGCCGTCCAGCACCCCCTCCATCGCGAGGCCGGTCGCGGACAGCAGCAGCTCGGTCCGGTCCACGACGGCGACGGCCGCGACCAGGAGCGCGTGCCGCTCCCCCTCGCTGAGGGCGGCGAGGCGGTCGGCGAAGAGGGAGCGCACGGCGGGGACGGCCGGCAACGGGTCCGGGAGGATCGACCCCCCGGAGAGCTGCTCCGGCGTGAGCAGGGCCGCCGTCTGCGTCAGCGCCGCGGCGTTGCCGCCGAGGAGCCCCGCGAGGCGGGCCGCGACGTGCGGCGCGACCGCGAGCCGGCGCTCGACGAGCAGCAGGTGCAGGGCGTCGGCCGGCGCGAGGGGCGGCACGGCGCGGAGCTCGAACGGTCCGGAGGACGGGTCGAGCGCGCCCGCGGTCGCCGTCCCGAGGAGCACGACCGGCGCGTGGCGCTGCGCGACGAGGCTCGCGAGGACCGACCTGCTGAGCTCGTCCTGGAGGTGCAGGTCGTCGGCCACGAGCACGACGGTCGCGCCGTCGAACGACTCCACGAGGAGCTCGGCGAGCGCGACCGCCGCGACCTCGGGGAGGTACCCGAAGCCGGGGTCGACGGGTTCGAGGACGCGCGTGAGGCGCTCCGGGACGACCCCGCCCGCGAGCTGCGACACCTGCGACACGAGCGACACGACCGCGGAGCCCGGTGCGGGCGCACCCGCGGGCGGGCGACACCGCAGGGTGAGCGTCGGGTGCGCGAACGTGTGCGACGCGACGGCCTCGCACACGAGCTCGAGCGTCGCGCTCGCCCCCATGCCGTGCTCGGCCGTCCACACGAGGCCGCCCTTGCCCTCGCTCACGGCCGCGAGCGCGCGGTCGACCTCCTGCGCGCGGGAGGAGAGCCGCTCGAGACGGCGCGCGGACCGCGCGTCCGCGCGACGATGCGGCTCGGGAACCAGGTAGTCGTGCAGTTCTGACATGTCGGGACCCTCCGTCCGGGGGCTTCTTCGCCCGTCGACCGGATGAAATGTTAACAACCCTCCGTAAACAAGGGATCACCTCATCGTTTCCCGGCCGTCACACGATCGCCACCTGGGCCGACGCCGCTTGCCCCGCCTGGGCGGGAGGGCTAGCCTGGCCTCGATCCCCGTCGTGGCCACGGCTCTCGTGCGCCCCGACCCGGGTGCGGCGCTCATGGCGCCGCCGCCACGAGAGCGAGGTGAGCCCCATGCCGGACGGCAGCAGTCATAGAACCGTGCACTGCGCGCTCACCCTCCGTGGCCCGCAGCCCGTCGCCTGAGTCGGCGAACTCCTCCAGGACTCCCGCGACCGGCCGTCGTCCCGCGCGGGGAGGTCGCCAGTGCGCACCGCGCGCGCCGTCGTGCGCGCCGCCGGACCACCCGCTGACGCACCCGCCGACCCACCGCGCCCGCCACCCACCCCGTGGCGCCCGCCCGTGGTCGTCGGCCCGCAGGAGAAGGACGACCACCATGACCCAGCGCTCGCCTGCCACCGAGACCCGGACCCGCCCCGCACGCGTGCCCCTGCGGGACGCGCGCGCCGTTCGACCTCGTCGACACCGCGCCCGCCGACCGAACCTGGAACGCCAGTCGATCTCCTTCACCGTCGGCCTGTACCTGTTCATCTGCGTCGCGCTGCTGCTCGCGCACGTCACCGCCGGAGGTGTCTGATGACGACGACGCTGCCCGAGCCCACGAGCCTCGTCCCTGCACCCGGCGTCGACCGCGTGGTCCCCGCGCCCGCGCGCGGCGGGCTGGACCTCCACGCCCGCGCGCACGGCACTGGCGCACCCCGGTTCGACCCGCGCGTCCTGCGCTCCCGCTGGGTCCAGGTCGGCGTGGGCGACCCCGACGCGACCGCCCGCGCCGCCGAGCACGGCGTCGACTTCGCCGCTGCCGGCGGCCGGGTCTGGGAGACGGACGCCCATGTGTACCTCCCCGTGACCGCCACGCGGCGTGACGGCGACCGGGTCGCCTACGAGCGGATCGTGCTCGCCCTCTCCCCCGACGTCGTCGTGACGGCCCAGCCGCAGCGGCACTACGGCGTCTTCGACAAGGCGATCGCCCGCATGCGGCGCACCCCGTGGCTCATCGGCTCCTCGTACGGCATCGCGTACGCGCTGCTGTACGCGCTCAACGAGGCGGCGGACCGCGTCGTGGCGTACGCGAGCGACCTGCTCGAGGACATGTCCGACGAGATCGACGAGGCCACCCGCGGCGTCGACGCCCGGGGCCGGGAGATCGGGGTGAGCGACATGCAGGACACCATCACCCGCATGAACCGTGCGGAAGAGATCGTCTCGCGCGCCCAGGAGTCCCAGCTCTCGCTCGCCCGCGCCGCACGGCACCTGCGCAGCGAGATCGCGGACTCCGACCCCGTGCTCGCCGGGCTCGTCGAGACCCTGGTCGCGGACATCGACGGGGTGAAGCAGCACGCCGGGTTCGAGCACGACAAGGTGCGCTACCTCCAGCAGGCGATCATGACCTCGCTCGACGTCAAGCAGGCCCAGATCGTCAAGGTCTTCACGATCATCACCGCCGTGTTCCTGCCGCCGACGCTCATCGCCTCGTTCTACGGCATGAACTTCACGCACATGCCGGAGCTCGACCGCCCCTCCGGCTTCACCGTGACGGTCCTGCTCACCCTGGTGGCAGCCGTCATCCCCCTCGCCTACATCAAGCGCCGCGGCTGGCTCCGCTGATCTCCACGACCCACGCCCCGCCCGGGCCCCCGAGGTAGGACGGTGGTCGGTCCCAGACCCGGGGTCGGGTCCGCTGTGCAGCTCAGGTCTCAGGCCCGCCGGGTCGGGTCCGCTGTGCAGCTCAGGTCTCAGGCCCGCCGGGTCGGGTCCGCGGTGGGGGTGGCCTCGGTGCTCGGGGCTGCGGCGCCGTCACCCTGGCCCTCGGCCGTGGGTTCGAGGAGCGCCGCTCTGACGCCCCTTCGCATCCGAGCCCACCCCCACCGCTCAGCCGTCGGCCGACCATGGCCAGCCGACAGGCCGACCGGCCCGGTCCGTGCAGGCCGAACAGGCGACCCGACTCGTCAAGCACCCGGGACCAGCCCACACAGGCTGTTCGGCATGACGTCGCGCCGACCAGAACGGGACGCGACGATGGCGCGACCCACGCCCGCGGGCGGTCGCCGGGGTGAGCCACGACCAGGGCGAGACGACGCAGGGCGGGGTGGGTGGTGGTGCCGCGTCGTGGCGGGCCTGGCGGGAGCCGCGAGGAACGAGCGGCGGATGGTAGACGCGGCACCACCACCCACC